>NZ_JBIOAM010000004.1:0-3558 GCF_044452305.1 Aeromicrobium sp. UC242_57
TCATCAGATTGTGTTTGTTAGTCGCTTTTTTTTTTTGGAATTTTTTTTTTGGAATTTTTTTTTTGCGCTAACAACCTCCTGCCGTTTTGCCCGTGCATATCGGTCACGAACAAATCTGATTACTAAACACAGTAGCCTGGATTTGTTCTATCAGTAATCGACCTTATTCCTAATTAAATAGAGCAAATCCCCTTATTGGGGGTAAGACATGAAGATGCCAGAAAAACATGACCTGTTGGCCGCCATTCTCGCGGCAAAGGAACAAGGCATCGGGGCAATCCTTGCGTTTGCAATGGCGTACCTTCGCGGCAGATATAATGGCGGTGCGTTTACAAAAACAGTAATCGACGCAACGATGTGCGCCATTATCGCCTAGTTCATTCGTGACCTTCTCGACTTCGCCGGACTAAGTAGCAATCTCGCTTATATAACGAGCGTGTTTATCGGCTACATCGGTACTGACTCGATTGGTTCGCTTATCAAACGCTTCGCTGCTAAAAAAGCCGGAGTAGAAGATGGTAGAAATCAATAATCAACGTAAGGCGTTCCTCGATATGCTGGCGTGGTCGGAGGGAACTGATAACGGACGTCAGAAAACCAGAAATCATGGTTATGACGTCATTGTAGGCGGAGAGCTATTTACTGATTACTCCGATCACCCTCGCAAACTTGTCACGCTAAACCCAAAACTCAAATCAACAGGCGCCGGACGCTACCAGCTTCTTTCCCGTTGGTGGGATGCCTACCGCAAGCAGCTTGGCCTGAAAGACTTCTCTCCGAAAAGTCAGGACGCTGTGGCATTGCAGCAGATTAAGGAGCGTGGCGCTTTACCTATGATTGATCGTGGTGATATCCGTCAGGCAATCGACCGTTGCAGCAATATCTGGGCTTCACTGCCGGGCGCTGGTTATGGTCAGTTCGAGCATAAGGCTGACAGCCTGATTGCAAAATTCAAAGAAGCGGGCGGAACGGTCAGAGAGATTGATGTATGAGCAGAGTCACCGCGATTATCTCCGCTCTGGTTATCTGCATCATCGTCTGCCTGTCATGGGCTGTTAATCATTACCGTGATAACGCCATTACCTACAAAGCCCAGCGCGACAAAAATGCCAGAGAACTGAAGCTGGCGAACGCGGCAATTACTGACATGCAGATGCGTCAGCGTGATGTTGCTGCGCTCGATGCAAAATACACGAAGGAGTTAGCTGATGCTAAAGCTGAAAATGATGCTCTGCGTGATGATGTTGCCGCTGGTCGTCGTCGGTTGCACATCAAAGCAGTCTGTCAGTCAGTGCGTGAAGCCACCACCGCCTCCGGCGTGGATAATGCAGCCTCCCCCCGACTGGCAGACACCGCTGAACGGGATTATTTCACCCTCAGAGAGAGGCTGATCACTATGCAAAAACAACTGGAAGGAACCCAGAAGTATATTAATGAGCAGTGCAGATAGAGTTGCCCATATCGATGGGCAACTCATGCAATTATTGTGAGCAATACACACGCGCTTCCAGCGGAGTATAAATGCCTAAAGTAATAAAACCGAGCAATCCATTTACGAATGTTTGCTGGGTTTCTGTTTTAACAACATTTTCTGCGCCGCCACAAATTTTGGCTGCATCGACAGTTTTCTTCTGCCCAATTCCAGAAACGAAGAAATGATGGGTGATGGTTTCCTTTGGTGCTACTGCTGCCGGTTTGTTTTGAACAGTAAACGTCTGTTGAGCACATCCTGTAATAAGCAGGGCCAGCGCAGTAGCGAGTAGCATTTTTTTCATGGTGTTATTCCCGATGCTTTTTGAAGTTCGCAGAATCGTATGTGTAGAAAATTAAACAAACCCTAAACAATGAGTTGAAATTTCATATTGTTAATATTTATTAATGTATGTCAGGTGCGATGAATCGTCATTGTATTCCCGGATTAACTATGTCCACAGCCCTGACGGGGAACTTCTCTGCGGGAGTGTCCGGGAATAATTAAAACGATGCACACAGGGTTTAGCGCGTACACGTATTGCATTATGCCAACGCCCCGGTGCTGACACGGAAGAAACCGGACGTTATGATTTAGCGTGGAAAGATTTGTGTAGTGTTCTGAATGCTCTCAGTAAATAGTAATGAATTATCAAAGGTATAGTAATATCTTTTATGTTCATGGATATTTGTAACCCATCGGAAAACTCCTGCTTTAGCAAGATTTTCCCTGTATTGCTGAAATGTGATTTCTCTTGATTTCAACCTATCATAGGACGTTTCTATAAGATGCGTGTTTCTTGAGAATTTAACATTTACAACCTTTTTAAGTCCTTTTATTAACACGGTGTTATCGTTTTCTAACACGATGTGAATATTATCTGTGGCTAGATAGTAAATATAATGTGAGACGTTGTGACGTTTTAGTTCAGAATAAAACAATTCACAGTCTAAATCTTTTCGCACTTGATCGAATATTTCTTTAAAAATGGCAACCTGAGCCATTGGTAAAACCTTCCATGTGATACGAGGGCGCGTAGTTTGCATTATCGTTTTTATCGTTTCAATCTGGTCTGACCTCCTTGTGTTTTGTTGATGATTTATGTCAAATATTAGGAATGTTTTCACTTAATAGTATTGGTTGCGTAACAAAGTGCGGTCCTGCTGGCATTCTGGAGGGAAATACAACCGACAGATGTATGTAAGGCCAACGTGCTCAAATCTTCATACAGAAAGATTTGAAGTAATATTTTAACCGCTAGATGAAGAGCAAGCGCATGGAGCGACAAAATGAATAAAGAACAATCTGCTGATGATCCCTCCGTGGATCTGATTCGTGTAAAAAATATGCTTAATAGCACCATTTCTATGAGTTACCCTGATGTTGTAATTGCATGTATAGAACATAAGGTGTCTCTGGAAGCATTCAGAGCAATTGAGGCAGCGTTGGTGAAGCACGATAATAATATGAAGGATTATTCCCTGGTGGTTGACTGATCACCATAACTGCTAATCATTCAAACTATTTAGTCTGTGACAGAGCCAACACGCAGTCTGTCACTGTCAGGAAAGTGGTAAAACTGCAACTCAATTACTGCAATGCCCTCGTAATTAAGTGAATTTACAATATCGTCCTGTTCGGAGGGAAGAACGCGGGATGTTCATTCTTCATCACTTTTAATTGATGTATATGCTCTCTTTTCTGACGTTAGTCTCCGACGGCAGGCTTCAATGACCCAGGCTGAGAAATTCCCGGACCCTTTTTGCTCAAGAGCGATGTTAATTTGTTCAATCATTTGGTTAGGAAAGCGGATGTTGCGGGTTGTTGTTCTGCGGGTTCTGTTCTTCGTTGACATGAGGTTGCCCCGTATTCAGTGTCGCTGATTTGTATTGTCTGAAGTTGTTTTTACGTTAAGTTGATGCAGATCAATTAATACGATACCTGCGTCATAATTGATTATTTGACGTGGTTTGATGGCCTCCACGCACGTTGTGATATGTAGATGATAATCATTATCACTTTACGGGTCCTTTCCGGTGAAAAAAAAGGTACCAAAAAAAACATCGTCGTGAGTAGTGAACCGTAAG